>NZ_JABBPK010000002.1 GCF_012933555.1 Niallia alba | reverse complement strand
CGATATTGCAATTCATAGAGATGATAAAGAAAATCCTCATGCCCATGTTATGTTGACGACTAGAGAAATTTCAGAAGAAGGTTTTACAACAAAAAATCGTGATTGGGATAGAAAAGAACAATTAGAAAACTGGAGAGAGCAATGGTCAGAACATGCCAATAAGGCTCTTGAAAAAGAAAATATCCAAGAACGTATTACTCACAAGTCTCATGCGGATCGTGGACTTGAAGTATTACCTACTGTCCATTTAGGGCATATTGCTTCTGCAATGGAGAGAAAAGGAAAAGAAACAGAACTAGGAAATATCAATCGTGAAGTAAAACAATATAATGCGATTGTTTATGACTTACAAAAATATCGTGAAGAAAAACAACAAAGAGAAACACTTTTAAAAGAACAACAAAAGCAAAAAGCTGTTTGTTTCACTCCAAAAGAACAGGAAATATTGAGTGCAGCTGAAAAAGGAATTGGTGAAAAACCAACTTTAGAAAACATTGAAAAACATAGAAAAGAACTGGAAGAATGGCATAAAGCTGAAAAGAATAAACATATAGCATTGAATAATCAATATAAAAATATCAGTAACCTTTATCAAGTAAACACTTTTGTATCAAGGTTTGAAGAGACATTGAAAGAAAAAGAACAAGCACTTGAGAATATTGGTCTATTCAAACGAAAAGAAAAAGAAAATCTTCGTAATGAAATTAGTGGTTTGAAAGATACTCTAAAAATCCAATACGAAAATTTATCTACTCTTATGAAAGATAATGGAGTTTCTACTAGGGCAGAAATCCAAACTCAAAAAGACAAATTAGAAAGCAAAGTAAATAAATCTTTAACAAACTATAAAGAGAGTGAAGCCTTATACAAAAAGCAAAAAGATGTATTAGATAAAAGTGAACAGGCTATTAAAGACAAAGAGATCCGTAAGGTTTTTGTTTTATATCCTGACCTACAAGGAAAACCAATTAAGTATGAGACAGCTTCTAAACTAAATCAGATTCATGAACAATATAAAGTTTCAAAATTTAGCGATATACCAAGCGTTACTCAAAAAAATAATAGCGAAATAAACACTCTAACAACAGCTACTTCTAATTATGATGAACGAGTGAAAAAACTAGAACAAGCTGAAAAGACTGCTAAAGAAATTATGGCAGTCCATCAACGAATAGAAGCTATTAAAAATAACCCTTATCAATATGGAAAAACTCTTAATGACCCAAGAGCAAAAGAAGAATATGAAAATTTAAAAGTCAGACGGAATACTCTTACTAAAGAACTTATTGATATGGGATATACAACTCAAAAATCTATTAACGATGATAGAAAAATGTTTAATGAGTTTAAACCAAATTATGAACAAAGCCTAAATAAAATTGAGGAATTAAAAGAGCAAAATAAAGCCTTAAATGATGTTCAAAAGGATATACAAATAGCAGAAAGAATACAGCAACAGAAAGCAAAAACCAATGAACTTGACGAAAGAACTAGATAGGGTTGTTAAATTTACAACCCTATTTCAACTTCCAATTCATTTGATATTTTTCAAATACCTTAACGAGATCGTCAAGCAATTGCTGATTTTCTTCCCAAGATAAAGGCTTTTTTTCATAATCTCGACTATATTCAAATGTCACGTTCCAAGTACGGTTGCAATCAAAAGTGCCATTAATAATCTGTTTAGACCTTTCAAACTCATGCATAAAAAAGCACCTACCTTTTAAATTATTATATCTTAGTTATTTCTCATTTGATAACCACCCTTAATTACAAGGTTTTTAGTTGCCTTTATGGCAACATCTTAGCCTTTATGGCAAGAACGTAAAAGTTTAAATTTAGGATTGCTAAACAAAAAGCGAAATGCTATTTATTATAGAGTGAGAAGAGAAAGAGTTTTAAAAGTTAAAAAAAGACTGTTATATCAAGGGTTTTGAGATTTTTCGTGTGTTGCGATTTTACAACACTTGTGTTGCGATTTTACAACACACGAAATAATAAAATAAAAAAAAACCGTAGTAATCAAAATTAATTACTAACGGTTTTTTCTTTAAAATAATTTATCCGGTAAATCCTTTAATATTTTCATTTTCATTGCTTTATGAAACATAACTTGTAAATGCTCTGGAACCTTATCTTTATCACCCGCAAAAATAATATGAGGATTAACAAATAAAGAATAAGCTTTAACATTATTACCTTCAATTCCACTTTCAGCTTTAGCTAAAATTCCTTTTTTAACTAATGAATTAATTGTTGTACTTGTATTTGACCTATTGCTATTTATTAGCTTAGAAATCTCTGTAATATTTGCAGGAACAGGATTTTTCTCTTTAATATCTAAAACTATGCAATTACTTGAAAAAGCAATATAAGGTATAACATCAGATAAAAAAACCTTTTCTTTACTGCTAAGATATTCTTGCTTATTTAGAAAACCTAAATTCTCTTGCAAGTGTTGAGCAAACCTCACTTTCGAATGTGGAGATCTTTTAGTTCCTATGTAAAGTTCTTTATTACCAGTAGCCATACTAAGTATTTTCATAGCTTGGTCAATTTGTTCTTGAGGTACTCCAAAATGCTCTAGATTATTAAGAATTTCATCATTTTTTAAATCTCTTTTTCTAGCATTTTTACTAACACTGTTTAAATTTACTACATTATTGTTTTCTTTTTTCACAAATTTCCTTCTCCCTACTAGAAGGAATATATCACTGTATGTTAGAATATAATTATTCTATAAGTGAATACAGGACATATTCCTGTCCTTAATTTAGTTAAAACCCTCGGAGTCGGCAAAAACTTGAGGGTTTTTCTTTATACCTTTAAGACTACCAATATTTTCTTCTTTATTCTACACTTTTTCATTTTTTTGAGGAGCTCTTTCTAAAACACATTTAACTTTCTTATATTTTTTTCCTACTTCTTCTAATTCTTCTCTAAACACATTCATTACTAATACTGGTGCTGATGTATTTTTAGCATGAACTAATACGATATCTCCCTGTTCAATAGGTTCTTTTCTTAATTTTTTTGGAATATGCCAATAAAATAGTTTGCTAGTATTTAACTTCAAAATACCATCTTTATTACTAAGAATATGAAACGCAGCAATAGTATTATTATCAGACATTTTCTTTCCCTCTTTCAATTTTCTCTTTTAAATTAATTAATAGTTTATCATCAATTCGTTTCGGTTTATACCCCATTCTATCAATCAATATACCCTCTATAACCTTCATACGGGCAGTATAAAGGCGATATTCACTTTCTGCCAAACCTTTTATATCATTAGGAACTACAACCCCGTCAGGGGCCTTCTGAACGGTTCTCATAAGGTGGTAACAACTTGTCCGCTTTTCTCTCACCAGTCGAAGCAAAACTAAAAGATCATATGTGTGAAGTGAAGCCAAGAAAGAAAACGGTCTTTCACATAATTCCAAGTACATAAAACCGTTTAGCTTCGGTCTTTTCACTTTCAATGGTGCTTCACAAAACGAGCAAGTTTCTGCATAGCTGCTATTTTCTTGACCGCAATAAGAACAAATCATTTTCTTTGGAACTCCTCACTACTTACGTAGTTAATAACCATCGCCCACAATTCATCTGATACCTCTAATTCGTATTGATCGATGACAGCTGCATAAGAATCTAAAGATTCTTTCAAGCCACTTTCTGATAGGAAAGAACGCTTTGTACTATGTCCAAACGAATTAACATGCTCTATCACAAAGTCCCCATTTTCCATATAAATTTTTAATTTTTTCATCATGCTTCCTCCTTAAAATGAGCCAAAGCCAATTCTCTAAAATAAGCAGACATAGATTTTAAATCCTTATCCTTAATGTCACTCTTTATTTTGCTCCATATATCGTCTGGAAGGGTTATAGACACCTTTTTAGTGACTCCCATAGACGGTCGCCCTACATTCTCCTTTTTAGCTGAATTAGAGTACTTTAAATGGTCTGGTAACGTATCGTATCGATAAGGCGGAATATAAAGCTGACCTAACATTTCGTTTATTGTTTCCATAGCAACTCCTTCCGTCGCGGCCAAGGAAACAAACTCCTTTTCTAATTGCTCGATTGTTTTATTTTCTTCTTCTTCGCCATTCCAACGAACATCATATAATTTTTTATGTAAATCCCATACTTTCAACATTTTTTAACCGCCCTTTTCTTTAAGTTACCTTTATTATATCATTTAAGTAACTTTAATTCAAGCGTAAAAAATACCGATTTTTCAAAATAGAATAATCGGTATCTTTCCCCTAGCTATACACTTGCTTGAAAAATAATTGCTTATGTTTTCTTACTTCCACATAGCCAGTAATCTTATATTGTGAAGGTTTTTCGTTCAATGCTAACAATTCCTCGTAGAAAAAGTGTTCTGCATCTTTCTTTTTAAAAACCGGCTTATCTGTTCCTAAAATTTCATGAAGCTTTAGCATAAAATCGCCCACCATCTTATTTTATTTTTTATCAGCTAATTCCTTTAACTGATTGATAAAATCTTCATCTGAAATATGTCCTTCTAGAGATTTTCTTACTAAATCCTCTTGTTCTTTGGAAACATCCATTCCAGATATTCTCAACGAAGCTTTTGCATATCTCATCGCTTCTTCATTAGTCCTTTTCATAAAAAAATTCTCCTTACTTACCCTAAAGGTTTATAGGTTGCCATAAAGGCAACCCTTGTCTGTAATGGTTTTTACTTGAAGAGTTTTTTCCACCAGGGTTTTACCTCTTCTTCTTCTTTGGCAGCTGCTATTTCTAATCTCTTTTCTTCTAATGATTGTTGTAATTGCATCGTTAGGATCCGATCTCTTTTTTCTACAACATCATTCATTTTATATTCAAATGCTTTCAACATATTTTCTCTTTCTTCTTCAATTGCTACTTTCACTACTCGTTGTATCGTTTCTTCTAATTCACTCTTTGATAAACGAATCTCATCCGTGAAAACGCTAGGCGTTTTTGTTGCGTTTTTTTCGTCCATATTCATTGATACAACAGCATTTAACGCGTCTGTAAAAGAAACGTTGTTTGCTAATAATTTTTTCAATTCTCTTAACGCCTTAAAATCGCGTTCATAATAAATCCGTTGTCCTTTTTCATTTCGTTCCATTATATAGCCATGCTGTTCTAACTCAATAGACCACCTTCTTAAACTAGAAGTAGTTATTTCTAAATCAGCAGCAACATCTTTAGAAAAATAGCCAAAGCTATTAGCGTTTTTCATAGCGTTTATTCACTCCTTCTACTTTTACTCTTCGATAATCTAGTAGAATTTCCTTCTTTCCTTTCAATCATCATGAAAAGTCAATTATATAATGAAGTAGCATTTAGAAGGAAAACGGAGGGATCTAGAGATTGACTTTTTTATTATGAAGCTATTTTTCTCGATATTTCCCAAACGCAAAAAGGCGGAATTTGCCCCAATATGGACAAATTTCGCCTTTTGCTTTTTTGATTGCTATGTATAGGACTCATTATGTTAACTAAGCAATATTATGTCTTCTTTTTTGTACAAAATTTCATACAAAAAAATGATTTTTTTATTTATTTGCTATTTTTCTATAGAAATTCTTTTTTTAAACTAAAAAGACAAATAATCCTTTTGGTTAGCCAATGGATTATTATTATAAATGTTCTTTAATAGTATAAATCTATAAAATTATTTAACAAAAATAAAATAAAGTCTAGCAAAAATTATCCATTTAATAGTAAACTTAGAAAGTATTACAATAAAAAACGGGAGGATTTATTATGTTAAAATTAATAAAAAAAGCATCAGGGGTTTTACTTTTAGGAACATTATTGTTTATACCAGTTTCTGCATTGGCTTCAACTACTGTCTATAATTCTACATATGCTATGAGTGGTGGAGTAAATTCAAAAGAATTTAGTGTGAATCAACCTGGCACCTTTCAAGTTGAAACTTGGGGTAACAGTAAAGCATTTTTAAAAGGTTATAATTTCACAGTATTTCTCAAAAAAAATGTATCTGGTCCTGATGAAGTTATATCTTCTAAAGATGATCACAAAGCAATAGGTTATGAATCAACTACATTCAATATTACAAAATCTAGAGGAAGTGGAAAATACTACGCTTATTTACGAAATTACACAGGACATGAAATGACTGGTGATATTACAATTACAATTAAAGACTAATTTTCAAAAATAAAAGGATGTTAAGAAATGAATTGGAATTATGACGTTGATTTTGAATGGTTTTATGGAGCGATTATATTTTTAATTTTAGCTTTTATAAACTGGAAAAAAATAAAAAAGAATTTATTAGTGGATAAGATAGTTTACTTATCTATTTATATTTATATTATAGCCTTAATAGCTGTGGTCTTTTTTCCAATACCACTTTACTATGTGAATGTAGCAGAAGAGTTTCCACTTTCTAGATATTTTAATTTTACTCCATTTGAAACTGTATTATCTACTCTAGAAAGAACTCCGATTCAACCAATTGGTAATTTTTTATTGCTACTTCCAATAGGCGTTTATTATCCAATTCTATATAATAAAGCTACATTTAAAAATATATTTTTCTTAGGAATAATAGTTTCACTAATAATTGAGATTATTCAATTCATAATTTCAATTATTATCGGAGTCCCATTTCGTATTTTTGATATTGATGATTTGATTCTTAACACTTTTGGTGCTATATCAGGTTACTTTTTATTTAAATTAGTCTGGCCATTTATAAAATCTAGTGGGTTAAATTCTAAATTTATTAACCAAAAAATAATCTAGTAATTAAAGCACAGAATTAATTCTAAAAAATAACAGAAAAACTGATTAATAGAAATAATTACAAATTAATGATAATTTTTAAGAGAAAATAATAAGCACCACCCGTTCTTATGGGTGGTGCTTATTCAAGTTTTTAAATTTGTATTTTGTGTAAAATTTATTTATCTATATGGACCTGAAGTATCTTTCTAGCTTGATCAATATCAAGAGATAATATCTTTTCTTTATTTTTTTCTACAGATTCCTTAAAAGAAACAATTAATTTAATGGTTTCTTCTTCTCCCTTTATTTCAAAATATTTTTCAATCAACCCACCTACTTGTATTAATCTTCTTGTTCTCTCCTTTCTCTCCTTTTGTCTCACTTGATTCGCCAATCTTTGCTTTTCCATTTGCATCTTCCTAATTTTTTCTTCTAAATCTACTAATCTCTCTTCTTCCGTTCTTCGAGCCAAGGCTCTCACTCCCTACTCTATTATTTTCTCTATTATATCCAAAATTACGAGCGAAAACTAGAATTACAGAATGATTCCTCACATCAATCCGTGGTATAATAACCCCAACGAACTGATGTGAGGAAGGGCGCACTTACACAAACTAACGTTTGTTGTGCGGTTGCTTCGCAACAAAAGGCATATTCGCTTATCAGCGAATACAAAATCAAAATCCTTCATTCGCAAATGTGCGAATGAGTATCCGCCAAATGGCGAATACATAAAAACCATTCGTAAGCTATTTATTATTCCAAGTTGGGATATCCCCAACTCGTTTAATAAATCCTTACGAAACCATAATAAAAATTTTCCCACCTTTCGGTACGAAATTTTTTATTACGGATATGAAAACCTAAAACATAAAAACAATAAAACCTAAAAATCAAAATACATAATATCCAAAAGAGAAAGGAGGAAAAAGAATATGGCTATCTATCACTTTTCTGTTCAAGTTATTTCACGAGTAAAAGGACAATCAGCAGTTGCTTCTGCTTCTTATCGTTCAGGCGAAAAGCTATATGATGAACAAACAGAACAGACTAAATACTATAAAAGAGAAGTGAAACCAGAAACCTATATTCTTGCTCCTTCTCATGCTCCTGTTTGGGTCCACAATAGAGAGCTTCTTTGGAATGAAGTTGAAAAATCGGAGACAAGAAAAAACTCAAGACTTGCAAGAGAAATTAATATCGCTTTACCTAGAGAACTTTCTTATGAACAGCAAACAGAATTAATTAAAGGATATGTTCAAGAGCAATTTGTAGATAAAGGTATGATTGC
>NZ_JABBPK010000001.1:15000-35000 GCF_012933555.1 Niallia alba | reverse complement strand
AAACTGACCCATTGTAGAGTTAGTTAGTTCATCAGCCTTTTTCAAAGCGTCATTCGTTGCTGCTAGAACTAAATCCTGTAACATTTCTACATCTTCTGGATCTACAACCTCTTCCTTAATAATGACATCAAGAACTTCCTTATGTCCAGATACAACAACTGTTACCATTCCGCCACCTGCTGTTCCTTCAATCTTCTCTTCACCAAGTTGTTCTTGAGCTTCCGCCATTTTCTTTTGCATTTTCTGCATTTGCTTCATCATATTTTGCATATTTCCCATTCCACGCATATAGATTACCTCCAGTTTATAGTTTCCATTGGTTCTAACATAATAGAATTACCTATATATTATGTACATATATAACCAATAGGTTAAAAATTAATCCTTCACTTCTAATAATTCTTCACCAAACAATTTTATTGCTTCTGAAACAACAGGATTGTCTTGACGCTCTTCACCGTCTCCCTCATCAGCAGAATCTAGATGGTGGGAGCTATTGAGAAATTCTTCTCTAATGTTAAGCCACTGTTCTTCAGGGACTCCTAATAAATTATACCTTTTTCCTATGAGCTGATACAAAGAATTAGTGATTGTCTCTATAAATTTAACATTATCTAATGCCATTTGACAGTGGATTTCATATTTAAATTTAATAATGATCGAGTCCGTAGATGCAGCAACTGGTTCTGCTTCATTTAACAAAGCTGCCTGTGATCGCATTTGATTTTGCACAAGACTATTTAGCATAACCCCCCAATTACTTTTTACCGTTTGTAATTCTTGCTTTGTTGCGTTCTTCAACGTTTCCGTTATTTTACCTAAAGGAGCTTGAAATCCTTTTCTATTCGTTCTTGCTTTTTTCTGGGTTGGCTGTGCTTCAGCTACTACAGCAACACCTTTTTGCTTAAGACTCGTTAGCTCTTCTTCTAAAGTAGTTAGCTTATTCAATAAAGATTGTATTTCCGGAATATTTACACCCAATTGCCCAGATGTTTTTGCTGTTTCTAACTGACAAAGCTTTACAATTGCTACTTCTAAGAAGATTCTAGGATGGTTTGTCCAGCGCATATCTTGCTGTGTTTTATTCAACAAATTTATAAGCTCATAAATTTGTTCATGTGTATGCTCTTCTGCAAGATCTTTAAAATCATCATCCAATAAAACTCTTTCTAAAGATTCTTCTAAATTAGGAGCCGTTTTATACAGCAGCATGTCCCGATAGAAAAAGATAAAATCTTCAATAAATCGATTAGAGTCTTTCCCTGCAAGAAGTAATTCATCTAATGATTGCAAACCTTTTACCGTATCTCTATCTAAAATCGCTCTAGACAACGTATTTAAAAAGTTTTGTGAAACAGCACCCGTCACTGTCAAAGCATCTTCTACTGTCACTATTTCATTACTATAAGAAATCGCTTGGTCTAATAGGCTTAACGCATCACGCATTCCACCATCTGCTGCTCTTGCAATCATTTGCAACGCCTTTTCCTCACAGGAGATTGCTGACTCATCCATAATCAATCTCATTCGATTGACAATCGCTTGCGACGTAATTCGTCTAAAATCAAATCGCTGACATCTTGAAATAATTGTTAAAGGAATTTTGTGAGGTTCAGTAGTGGCTAAAATAAAGATTACATGTTTAGGGGGTTCCTCCAATGTTTTCAAAAGGGCATTAAATGCTCCAATTGATAGCATATGAACTTCATCAATAATATAAACTTTGTAAGGTACAGAGCTAGGAGCAAATTTGACCTTATCTCTTATATCCCTTATTTCTTCTACCCCATTATTTGAAGCAGCATCTATTTCAATTACATCAGGTATTGTGCCATCTGTAATTCCTCTACATGCATCACATTCATTACAAGGTTCACTAATTGGTGCTCTCTCACAATTAACAGCTTTCGCTAGTATTTTTGCCGCACTTGTTTTCCCCGTTCCTCTCGGGCCAGAGAACAAGTAAGCGTGAGAGATTTTTTGTTGAAGAAGGGCATTTTGCAATGTCTTTGTTACGTGTTCCTGCCCTACCACATCTATAAACTGCTGAGGACGCCAAACCCGATATAAAGCTTGATAGTTCATAGTACCCTCCATTTTTTATTTTCATAATTATTATAGCTTATCCACTTATATTTTTACATCCATAATAGCATAATGGAAATAGTTATTTATTCTCTTTGAAAGAGAAAATCACAAGTATTTTAGATATTCACTTTAACTTACAAAAAAACTCATCCATGAAGGATGAGTTTTGTATGTATAAAAATAACTGCCGTGCACCTTTCATCGACTCGCACCCATAAGCGTTACTTAAGTAGTTAGCTCGGTCCAGGTGACCCTGCGGCACATGGGGGTGTCCACTTAATGCTGCTTCCTTCCGGACCTGACATGGTTCATGGATTCCCATTGCGCAGGACCCGGACGTCAACACCACTTACTTAAGGCAGACCCTACAGGATACCAGCCTCAGAAAGGAATTCAGCCTCGCTAGAGCGGATTGCGAGTACAGGGCACCGCTACCTCCCCGCTTAGCACGACAAAATTGATACCGAATATTAGGTGTCCTAAGACACACTCTTAGTATACTGATAAAGAAAGAAAAAATCAACACAAAGCATTTGTTAATTTTTGTAAGAATCTATATTACTCGCTTTTAATCTCTTTTCTGCCTTTCTTCGATTTCTTATTTCTTGAAAAAAAGACGTCAACAACTGCCCGCATTCTTCTGCTAATACACCAGATATTACTTCACTTTGATGATTAAAACGACTATCTTGAAGTAGATTCATAAAAGTACCAGCACACCCTCCTTTTGGATCAGCAGCTCCATAAACTACTCGTGGAATACGGGACAGTAGAATAGCACCAGAGCACATAGCGCATGGCTCAAGCGTAACATAAAGCGTTGCCTCTTCTAGCCTCCAAGTCCCCAATACCTTGCATGCCTTTTCAATAGTAAGTAATTCAGCATGAGCTACAGCAGATTGGTCTGTTTCTCTTAAATTATGACCTTTAGCTATTACCTCACCTTTATAAGCAATAACTGCTCCTATTGGGACTTCTCCTATTTTTGCAGCTTTCTGCGCTTCCTCTATAGCTATTTTCATAAACAATTGATCTTGATTTACTTCCATAATAATTACAGCCCACCTATATAAAAACACAAAATTTGTAATGAAATTTTTTCTTTGACTTAAACTAAAGAAGATAAATAACCATCCCACTTTCAATAAAAAAGCAGGCTGTTTGTAACTATTTTACTCCTCACACAAAAACTAATGCTTTATTCTACCATTTTACATAGAAAAGGAGAACCGTATGGAATCGTCGAACACTGCCCTTTTAATTATCGATATGATAAATGACTTTAATTTTGAACATGGAAATATTTTAGCAGAAAAAGCTTTAATAATTGCAGAACAAATCCAACAACTAAAAAAACAATGTAAACAGGAAAACATACCTATTATTTATATCAATGACCATTATAATTTATGGCAAGCTGAATTAAACAAAGTAATCGATTATTGTAGAAATGAAAAAAGCGAACTATTTATCGATAAAATTAAGCCCGATGATACAGACTATTTTTTAATAAAACCAAGACATTCAGCCTTTTATGGCACCGCTTTATATACATTGCTTCACCAGCTACATGTAAAAAACCTTATTCTTACCGGAATCGCAGGAAATATTTGCGTTCTATTCACTGCAAATGATGCCTATATGCGGGAGTATCCTCTTCTTATTCCGGACAATTGTATTGCTTCTGTTGACGATGAAGATAATAAGTATGCTCTACGTATGATGAAAAATGTCATGAACGCGAAAATATTTACATTCAAAAAAAATACAATCATTTCTTCCCTTTCCTCCTCATAAACTGTAATAATGTATCCTTTTCAGGAGGGAAAAATATGCAAATTCATGTTGTCAGTAACAACCAAACCTTAATGGGCATTGCAGCTGCATATGGAACGACAGTTAATGATTTAGTAGAAGCGAATGATCTACCAAATCCAAACCAACTAACAATAGGGCAAGCACTTGTCATTCCCATTATCGGAAGCTTTTACTGGGTTCAACCAGGAGACAGCCTCTGGTCCATCGCTCAGAGGTTCCGATTAAATTATGAACAATTAGCTTCCATTAATTCCATTCCTGCCAACCAATCTTTACAAGTTGGTTTACGATTATATATTCCTGAAAGACCAAAAAGACCAGTTGATATCAATGCATATGTAGAACCAAGGGGAACATCTGTTGCGCCAAATCTAGAGGCAAGTGCACGAGAAGCAGCTCCTTACTTAACCTATCTTGCTCCATTTAGCTTTCAAGCATTACGAGACGGAAGCTTAAAAGAACCGCTTCTCAATAATTTCCCTGATATCGCCAGACAAAATAATAATGTATTAATGATGGTGATTACCAATCAAGAAAATGACCAATTTAGTGATGAACTAGGAAGAATCCTATTAAACGATGAAGCAATTCAAAATAACTTTATCAATAATATAGTCATAACTGCTAAAAAATACGGATTTAAAGATATCCATTTTGATTTTGAATATTTAAGACCAGCTGATCGCGAAGCTTATAATCGTTTTCTACGTAAAGCAAAAAATCGTTTTTCTCAGGAAGGATGGTTATTATCGACTGCTTTGGCACCAAAAACAAGTGCCACTCAACAAGGAAAATGGTATGAAGGGCATGATTACAAAGCACATGGGGAAATTGTAGATTTTGTTGTTATCATGACATATGAATGGGGATATAGCGGCGGACCTGCTATGGCTGTTTCTCCTATTGGACCAGTTAGAGACGTTCTAGAATATGCAATTACAGAAATACCCTCTTCTAAAATTATGATGGGCCAAAATTTATATGGATACGATTGGACACTTCCATTTGTCGAAGGGACAGTGGCAAGAGCACTTAGTCCTCAAGCAGCTATTCAGCTTGCAGCTGACAATAATGCTGTTATACTATATGACCAAAAAGCACAAGCTCCCTATTTTAAATATACAGATAGTGAAGGGAAATTACACGAAGTATGGTTTGAGGATGCCCGTTCCATTCAGGCAAAATTTAATTTAATTAAAGAGTTAAATTTAAGAGGTATTAGCTATTGGAAATTAGGATTACCATTTCCCCAAAACTGGCTTTTAATCCTCGATAATTTTCAAGTAACAAAAAGAACATAAACGAAAGGAAAGGTTCTTTTTAAATAGACCTTTCCTTTCGTCTTATCGTATCTATCCTACTAATCTCGTATATATTGACTTGGCTACACTTACTTCTGAAGTTCCATGAATGATAGCACGCCCGTCTTTAAAAAGAACCACCCGATAATCATTATAATGAAAAGATACTAAATAAGGATTTGCAATTAAATTTTCAACGAGTGACTTCCACTGCTGTGAGAACTCGTATAAATCTAATCCTTTAGGTGTTGGTGGGCGAATATGAACTGCATCTCTTCCACATAACACCGCTGCTTTTGTTTGGTTTTGTTGGGATAAATATGGGAAACTTGCCTCTTTCCCACAAGTTGGACAATTAGTATGTTTTAACTTTGCGACATTCATTTCCACATATTCCATTTTCCAAATATCAAAGGAACGAAGAACTGGCAATACTGTTTCACCTGAAAGAATCTGCATAGCTTGTGATACTTGCATCGCTGCTACCCATTGAACAATTGGACTAATAACTCCTGCAGTATCACATGTAATTTGCTGAGAAGGAAGCCGATCGATCAAACAATGAAGACAAGGAGCATTCTCTTCGACCACTGAATAGGAAAGCCCATAGCTTCCCACACAAGCTCCAAATAGAAAAGGAATTCGACGCTTAATCGCAGCATCATTTATTACTAATCTCGTCTCAAAATTATCAGTGCCATCTATTAAAATGGAAGCACCTTCTATAAATTTTTCAATTGTATGGCAATTTATCTCTTCTACTATCGATTCAATCCGTGTATGACTGCTAATCTCTTTTAGCCTCTTCATTGCAGCAATTGCTTTAGGCAGTTTTTTTACTGCATCCTCTTCCGTATATAGCTGTTGTCTTTGAAGATTGCTTTGCTCTACATAATCTCGATCAATAATAGTAAGCTTTCCTATCCCTGCTCTTACTAGCATCTCAGAAACTGCTGATCCTAGGGCACCTGCTCCTAAAATAACGGCATGGCTATTTTCGATATTTCGTTGCCCTTCTTTTCCAATAAATAATTCCTGTTTAAAAAAACGACTAGTCAAGATGTAATCATCCCCGCTAATGGACTACTTGCGACACCATAGTTTTTCTCCGCTATTCGTCCTGCTTCATATCCCAACCGACCAGCTTCAATTGCCAACTTCATAGCAATGGCCATTTTTACTGGGTCATTTGCATTCGATACCGCTGTATTCAGAAGTACCCCATCTGCTCCAAGCTCCATCGCATAGGCTGCATCCTTAGGTGAACCAATTCCTGCATCTACAATAACTGGAACTGTGCTTTGTTCTATAATAAATTGCAAATTTAATGGATTGATAATTCCTTTTCCAGATCCAATTGGTGAAGCACCTGGCATGATGGCGTGTACACCTAGCTGTTCTAGACGTTTAGCAAGGACAACATCATCAGAAGTATATGGCAAGACAATAAACCCTTCTTCTAATAGTTGTTCAGACGCTTTTAGTGTTTCTACTGGATCAGGAAGTAGCGATTTATCACAACCAATCACTTCCACTTTAATCATGTCACATAAACCAGATGCCTTTGCAAGCTTAGCAATCCGTACTGCTTCTTCCGCTGTTTTTGCTCCCGCCGTATTCGGAAGTAGGGTATACCGGTTTAAATCCAATTGCTCTAAAAAGTTAGGCTGTGATTCTTCAAATATATCCATTCTACGTACAGCAAAGGTTAATATCTCACTTCCCGATACCTCTACCGCTTTTTTTTGGACTTCAAATGACGGATATTTCCCAGTTCCAAGTAGTAATCTAGACTGAAAAGTACGATCTGCTATTTTTAACATATATTTATCCTCCTCCAACAAAATGAATTAATTCCACTCTATCGCTATCTTTTAGTAAATGCGTTTGATACTGTTCTTTTTGTAAAATATCTCGATTTACTTCTACAATGACAATCCGATTACTTAATTCAAAAAAATGCAATAAATTTGTTACCGTAACTACCTCTTTCGGTAGCTGCTGTTCCTTGCCATTCAGTTGTATGTTCAATTATTTCCCTCCCCCATAAGCAAATATATTACGCTCTACTTTAAAAGCATCTAGCCACTCCTTCTCTACAGGCGTTCCAATAATTAAGTCGCGAATCATCTTTCCTGTTGCTGGGGCTAAAAGAATACCATTTCTTTGATGACCTGTTGCAAAATATAAGCCCTTCATCTCTGGATGCTCCCCTATATATGGATGACCATCATATGTCTGTGGTCTAAGCCCAGCCCAAGCTCTCGTCCACTTCATTTCTCCAACTTCTGGTATCATTTTCTTTGCTTTTTGTATAACCTCTTCTAAACCGTCAAGCGAGGGATTCTCGCTCCAATCATTCCATTTTTTCGTTGCCCCAATAATTAGCTCGTTATTATTTCGAGGTACAATGTAAAATTGATCATGGAATACAGCATAACGTAATGGTGCTCCCTCATTTATTGCTGCTACACATTCTCCCTTAACCGGAATAATTTCATGGGATAATCCTAATTGCTGAAAAAAGTAGTTGCTCCACACTCCACTTGCAATAACTACATTTTTTGCTAAAAAGGTCCCTTGCGCTGTTTTTATTGAATATTCCATTCCTGTCTTACTCACAGCTAATACACGAGTATATTCATAAATTTCAGCACCAAATAGTTGTGCTCCTTTACTCAAGCTATTACATGCAATTAATGGTGTGATATGGACATCCTCTTGTAAATAAGCAGCTCCCATAACTTCCTTTGAAAGCTGGGGAACTCTTTTTCTAGCTTCTTTATTATCCAGCCACTCCACCGAAGATAAGGATAGAATAGATTCTAGCTCCTTTTTCTCATTTTCTGAGTATACAAGTTTCAATAACCCACCATTTCTTTTCTCAAAATCAATAGCAGTTAACTCTCTTATCTCTTCATAAAGCTGTTTATATAAAAGCTGACTGCTTCTTGCAAATGGGTAGAGATGTTTAAATTCTTTATATTCAGAATGAGCACCAAGCATTCCAGCTGCTGCACTTGTTGATTTCCCACCAATTTTGTCTGCTTCTAATATAGCAACTTTCCTATTTTCCTTTGCCAAATAGTAAGCAATCGAACTACCGATAATTCCGCCACCAACAATTACGACATCAAATTGTTTTGATTCCAATAGTTTCACATCTTTCTCTTATTCGTTTTATTGCCATTAATGGATCGGAAGCTGAAAATATAGCAGACATAATTGCTACTCCATCTGCACCTAATTCAGCTAGTTTACCTACTCGTTCTTCCGTGATTCCCCCTATAGCATAAAGCGGAACGGAAAGCTCGCTTTTTATCTCTGAGATAGTGGACAATGTAACGGGTGGCTTCCCCTCTTTACTATTTGTTGAATAGCAATGTCCGTATATTACATAATCAGTCTGGCTTCTTTCTGCTAATATAGCTTCTTCTTTGCTGTTAACAGATAACCCATTTGATGGCAAATGTACATTTTTTAACGAAAGCAGTGTCGCAATATCAAGACGATCATTAACAATGATTTTATCTATAGGAACTCCCTCCTTAAGCAATCTCTCACAAAGGGTATAAATTTCGATTGGACTTTTTGCTTTCTCCCTAATTTGCACATAATCAACATATGGATGGATTTCTAATAAAATAGACAAAAGCTTCTCTAAAGAGTGCGTATTATCTGTTACGGCCATTATTTTCATATCTCATCACCTCTACTTTATATAAGTCTCAACGGTTTGAACGTTAGAGTCTGTTTGGAAAAGTGGGTAAAACGCCAAAAACCACTTTTCTAGGTAGTAGAAAAGTGGTTAATAAATTACGCCATAGGAAAAAATCCAATAGACACGTATATTTAAAGATATTCCACTTTCCTACGCAGGTACGAACCTGTTCAGGTTTTGAGGGTTTAGAAGTAACTACTTCATTCTCAGCCCTTATCAAGGGATCCCCTAGTGATTCATTCATTATTTATAAACTTTACCCATATAGTACCATAAATCGATAATATAGCAATAAAAAATTCTTAATCTTATTACTCTTTCGCTAATTTAACTTAACAAACCATATCTAAATTTAAACTTTCGATTGAATAACTATTAGGAAAAAACAAGCATATGTCCACATTCCCCTCCATGTGTTAAAATGACTCTTGTACTATTTTTATTACCTACTAAAGGAAGCAATCCTTTGTTAAGGCTGCATATACTAAGTTTATCTTTATTAACGAACCACAGCCCTTCAAAAAATATTAGCTTCTAAAATAAGAGAACAGGAGGGACAAGCGTGAATAGTATCCCTTTTATTACAGTAGAAGGACCCATTGGAGTTGGTAAAACTTCTTTAGCTAAATTACTCTCAGAGTATTTTCAATACGAACTCCTAAAAGAAATTGTCGAAGAAAATCCTTTCCTCGGAAAATTTTACGAAAACATTGATGAATGGAGTTTTCAAACAGAAATGTTTTTCCTATGTAATCGATTTAAGCAGTTAAACGACACAAGAGACCATTATTTAACTAAAAATATACCTGTAGTGGCAGATTATCATATATTAAAAAATCTTATTTTCGCGAAAAGATCTTTACAGGATAGCGATTTAGACAAGTATGTCCGCATCTATGATGTATTAACAGAAGACCTGCCAATGCCGAATATTATTATTTATCTACATGCTAGTTTAGATACAATAATGGCACGAATTAAAAAAAGAGATAGAGATATCGAAAAAAATATTAGTCCTCTGTATTTAGAACAATTATCTTCTGACTACGATATCGTTATGAATGACTTCAAAAAAAATAACCCACAAATTCCTGTATTAGACTTTAATGGAGATACATTGGACTTTGTTCAAAATAAACAAGACTTAGTAAAAATTATTAACACAATAAAAGAAACTTTAAATATAGGAGCCTTTAATCATGAATCTACGAACAAAATATAATATTCCTAGTAATTCCGTTATAACGATTGCTGGAACAGTTGGTGTAGGTAAATCAACGCTAACGAATGCACTAGCAGATGCTTTACAATTTCGAACTTCTTTTGAAAAAGTTGATACTAATCCATATCTTGATAAATTTTATCATGACTTTAGCAGATGGAGCTTTCATCTGCAAGTATATTTTTTAGCAGAACGCTTTAAGGAACAAAAAAGAATCTTTGAATATGGCGGCGGATTTATTCAAGATCGTTCCATCTATGAGGATACTGGTATATTTGCAAAAATGCATTATGAAAAAGGGACAATGTCAGAAGTCGATTATGAAACGTATACAAGTCTTTTTGAAGCAATGGTAATGACTCCTTACTTCCCACATCCAGACTTACTGATCTACCTTGAAGGTTCTCTCGAAGATATATTACAGCGTATTGATCGAAGAGGTCGTGAAATGGAAAAGCAAACACCGATTGATTATTGGGAAGAAATGCATGGTAGATATGAGAAATGGATTGATTCTTTCTCAGCATGTCCTGTTCTTCGATTAAATATTAATGAGTATGATGCTATTGCTGGTGCACAATCTATTGAACCAATTATAGAAAAGATTAGTACTATTCTTCAGCAAAAAAACTATAGCAGAAAAGCATAAAAGGACTTTCCTCGTTTTCGGTTATTACAGTCAGCTTTATTACTAAGAAGTTGACTGTAATGAAAACAAAGGAAAATCCTTTTTTTCGTTACAAAACTTATGAAAAAAAAATAAAAAACCTGCTACTGTAGTAGCAGGCCTCATATATCTCCAAATATTATGCGCAATGTAAATTTAAAATCATGGAGGAGGAAAGGGGATTCGAACCCCTGCGCGGTTTGACCCGCCTGTCGGTTTTCAAGACCGATCCCTTCAGCCGGACTTGGGTATTCCTCCATCAGACAAGTAATAATATATCATCTATCAAAACCTAAGTCAACTATATTTATCATTTTTTATTATTTATTTTAAACAAGGAGTTAGGAAATAATTTAGCTGACCTCAAAAGAATATAATACTTCTTAAGAGGTCAACTCCTTTTAACTGTCTATCATATTATTCAGGTGAAATTACTTCTCTATTTCTCATATAAGGACGAAGCACTTCAGGAATAACAACACTTCCATCTGCCTGCTGATAGTTTTCCAAAATAGCAGCAACCGTTCTTCCAATTGCAAGGCCAGATCCATTTAATGTATGCACATGTTCTGGCTTTCCTTTAGGCTCTCTACGGAACCGAATATTTGCTCTTCTTGCTTGGAAAGCTTCAAAATTACTACAAGAAGAAATTTCACGGTACGTATTATAGCTTGGAATCCAAACCTCTACATCATACTTTTTCGCTGCTGTAAATCCTAAATCTCCTGTACACATGCTCAACACACGATATGGTAAGCCTAAAAGCTGCAATACTTTTTCTGCATTTCTTGTTAAAGACTCTAGCTCTTCATAAGAATCTTCTGGCTTAACGAACTTAACAAGCTCTACTTTATTAAACTGATGTTGTCTAATTAGTCCTCTTGTATCTCTGCCTGCAGATCCTGCTTCTGAACGGAAGTTTGCACTAAACGCAGCATATTTGATCGGAAGCTGATCACCATCAAGAATTTCATCTCTATGCAAGTTTGTTACAGGTACTTCTGAAGTTGGAATTAAAAAGTAATCCTCTTTCTCCACTAAAAAAGCATCCTCTTCAAACTTAGGCAATTGACCAGTTCCTGTTAAGCTCGATCTATTTACTAGGAAAGGAGGGATAATTTCTTTATATCCATGTTCCTCTGTATGCAAATCAAGCATAAAATTAAATAGTGCTCTTTCTAGTTTTGCCCCTAAGCCTTTATAAAATACAAAACGACTTCCTGTTACTTTTGCTGCTCGTTCAAAATCAAGTAAATCTAAATCAGTAGCAACATCCCAATGAGGTTTTGGCTCAAAATTAAACTTTCTAATTTCACCCCATTTTCTTATTTCAACATTATCATCTTCCGTATCTCCAACTGGAACACTTTCATGAGGAAGATTCGGAATTCCTAACATAATCGTTTGTAATTTCTCTTCAACATCACGTAACTCGTTATCATATTCTTTAATTTTTTCGCCGACTTCTCTCATTTCCACAATAAGAGCTTCTGCATCTTTTTTCTCTCTCTTTAATACTGCTACTTGCTGTGAAACTTCATTTCTTTTACTTTTTAATTGTTCCGTTTCAACAATTAGTTCTCTTCGTCTTACATCTAGTGCTTCAAAATTGTCCAGTTCTGATAAATCTTCTCCGCGGTGCTGTAACTGACTTTTTACAAAATCAAAATTAGCACGAACATATTTAATATCTAACATTTTCTATTCCTCCCATTTTTTATTTCTACATGCAATCTACTTTCTATAGGTTTCACGTCCAGTTTGAAATCCTTACTCTTTATTTACGGCAAAATAAAAAACTCCCGTCCCTAAAAAAGGGACGAGAGTTACCCGCGTTGCCACCCTAGTTAAAAGCATAAAAATACTTTTCACCTTAAAGATCATAACGGTTTTTAGCCGAAAACAATTACTTGCAACAGGTGCGTTCCTTGTTTTTACTCTAGGATGGATTCACAGGCTTTATTCACCGATTCACACCAACCATCGGCTCTCTTTTAGAATAAGTTACCTGTTACTATTTCCTATCATAGTAGATTCCATATATTAGTTGCATATATCTTACTACAAGTATTTCCGAAATTCAACAGCTTATGCAAATAAGTGTTGCTTAGCCTCTATCGCCATCTTAATAAAATATCCCGTTAAACGATGATCATCTGTTAATTCAGGATGAAAAGAACAACCTAAGAACTGTCCTTCTCGCGCCGCTACAATACGATCATTATGTTTAGCTAATACTTCTACATTTTCACCAACACTAACAATATGCGGCGCACGGATAAACACAGCAGTAAAATCTTCAGCAACCCCTGCAATATCAAGATTTGCTTCAAAGCTTTCTTTTTGTCTTCCAAAAGAATTACGCTCAACTTGTATATCCATAACCCCAATATGTGGTTTATCATAGCCCTTAATGGCTTTTGCCAATAAAATCAATCCTGCGCATGTTCCAAACATTGGCTTCCCTGATTGAGCGAATACTTGAAGAGCTTCCATAAAATCATATTTATCAATAAGGCGACGCATCGTTGTACTTTCTCCACCAGGAATAATGAGACCATCAATCTCATCCAGTTGTTCTTTTTTCTTTACGACAACTGCTTCTGCATTATTCGCTTCAATAGCATTAACATGTTCTCTCACAGCACCTTGTAGTCCAAGGACACCTATTTTCACATTATGGTTTGGCATTATATTCACCTTACCAGCCACGCTCTTGCATACGTGCTTCTGGAGCTAGACTAGAAATTTCAATCCCTTTCATTGCTGTTCCAAGGTTTTTAGAAATTTCCGCAATTAACTCATAATCTTGATAATGAGTAGTTGCTTCTACTATTGCTCTAGCAAATTTTGCAGGGTTGTCTGATTTGAAAATACCTGAACCTACAAATACACCGTCTGCACCTAATTGCATCATTAATGCTGCATCAGCAGGTGTTGCAACACCACCAGCAGCAAAGTTAACAACTGGTAAGCGGCCTAACCTTTTAATTTCTAAAAGAAGTTCATATGGAGCTCCTAAGATCTTAGCTTCTGTCATCAACTCATCTTCATTCATATGAGCTACTTTACGAACTTGTGCATTTACTTTTCTAATATGACGAACTGCTTCAACAATATTTCCTGTTCCCGGTTCCCCTTTTGTGCGAAGCATAGAAGCACCTTCACCGATGCGTCTTGCAGCTTCTCCTAGATCACGACAGCCACATACAAACGGAACAGTATATTCATTTTTATTCAAATGAAATTCTTCATCTGCTGGGGTTAAAACTTCGCTCTCGTCAATATAATCTACGCCCATAGCCTCAAGCACTCTTGCTTCGACAATATGACCAATACGCGCCTTTGCCATTACAGGGATTGTTACTGCATTCATTACTTCCTCTACGATTGTAGGATCAGCCATTCTAGCTACCCCACCGGCTGCGCGAATATCCGAAGGAACTCGTTCAAGAGCCATTACCGCTACTGCTCCTGCTTCTTCTGCAATCTTGGCTTGTTCTGCGTTGATAACATCCATGATTACTCCGCCTTTTTGCATTTCAGCCATACCACGTTTAACTCTATCAGTACCAGTTTTCATTATTTGCCCCCTGTAAAGTCTCTTTTTTTAACACAAAATTATTGAAACCTTTTGAAGAAATTTGTTACTCCCTAATGAAAATAAACAATAAAAAAGAGCTTCTGTCAATACAAGAAGCTCTTTTTCTTTCAGTTTATACAATGTATGCAATTTTTCCTAGTCAATTATTATCGTTGGCTTTATTAAAAAATATTTACTTAAAACCAACCTTTGACTGTATCGGAAACACTTCCCCAAACATTTGAGAAGAATGAACCAATTCCACGCATAGCTAAAACAAACCAATTTGCCTTTTCAACTGTTTCATTTGCTACTAAGTCTACTTGTACCTTTTCGTTTCCGTCACTTGTTAAGAATGGCACTTCTTTTCCATCTTTCGTTTGTACTGTTACATAACCAACCTTGTCCCCTTTTTTGATTGGAGCAGTTAGTTCACCATCAGCATTTAGTTTCTTCTCATCCAAGACAACTTTTGCAACATAATTTTCTTTGTCATTATTTTTGATTACTAAATTAATTGCATCCTTAGTACCAATACTTACTTTATCTTCTTTTCCTTTTGTTACATCCAACGTTTTATTCTTTGCGTCTACATAATTTGCTGGAAGAACCTCTTCCGTAGAGAAATTACCAAAAGCATAATCTAATACTTTTCTTGCTTCTGCAAAACGGGAATCTTTCGTTTCACTTTTCATGATTACTACGATATAACGTTGGTCCCCTTTTTGAGCAGTAGCAGTAACATTAAATTTTGCATAATCAGTAGAACCTGTTTTTAATCCATCTACCCCTTCATATCCGTAAATTAAAGAAGGTATTAGCCAGTTAAAGTTTTTATATTCTCTTCCATCTCTAAACTTTAAGCTTGGCATGCCAGAAGTCTCTAAAATTTCCGGATAATCATGGATTAAACGATATGCTAATTTTGCAACAGCTTTAGCTGACATCTTATTTTCATCTGTTTCGCTTCCTGCTGGAATATTTCCTAATAAATCACCATTATTTAAACCAGAAGAGTTAACAAATTCAAAATCACCTAAACCTAACTCCTCAGCCTTTTGATTCATTACACTGATATAGTTTTTCTCTGTACCCGCGATTAATTCTGCCAATGCAACAGTAGCAGCGTTCCCTGAATGAATCGCCATCGCTTGGTACAATTCTTTCACTGTATATTCTTCCCCTTCAGTAAGCCCTACATTTGAAAGCTCTGGGGCGCCAGATAACCTGTGAATATAATTATTAATTTTAACTTTTTGATCCCAAGAGATTTTTCCATTTTTTATTGATTCCAGAACAATGTACTCTGTCATCATTTTAGACATGGAGGCTACACCAAGTAGTTCGTCAGTATTTTTTCCATATAATATTTCTCCGCTATTTGCATCTACTAGTATAGCTGCTCCTGCTTCTAATCCAAGATCGTCATTTTCGGCAGCACTTGCCTGATATGGTAGAACTGTTGATAGTGTACTTAAGAATAGTACGGCAATGATGAATGATACCGTCCACTTTTTTACCTGTTTCAATATTAAAACCTCCAAAACTATTTTTATCTATTAATCTATCTTATTTTTCAAGTTAATTATTTCCCTTGTACAGTTTAACATAAAAAAAATAAAAAAAATAGACAGTGCCATTGTTCACTGTCTAATGTAAAATAAGGAAACTTTATAATATATTCTTAAATGAAATTTATTAAGAAAGAGAATAGTTTGGTGCTTCTTTTGTAATTTGAACATCATGTGGATGACTTTCTCTTAAGCCAGCACCTGTCATTTTCACAAATTGGGCATTCTCTCTTAATTCATATAAATCCTTCGTTCCACAGTATCCCATACCAGAACGAATTCCACCAACTAATTGATAGATCGTATCTGAAAGCGGTCCTTTATAAGGAAGTCTACCTTCGATTCCTTCCGGAACAAATTTTTTGTTATCCTCTTGGAAATAACGATCTTTAGATCCTTTCTCCATTGCTGCAACGGAACCCATTCCTCTATATACTTTGAATCGTCGACCTTGGAAAATTTCTGTTTCTCCAGGACTTTCAGATACCCCAGCAAGCAAGCTTCCTAACATAACCGCGTGTCCACCTGCTGCTAAAGCTTTAACAATATCACCAGAGTATTTGATTCCTCCGTCAGCAATAATTGATTTACCATACTTTCTAGCTTCTGTAGCACAATCATACACGGCCGTAATTTGAGGAACACCTACACCAGCAACTACACGTGTTGTACAAATGGAACCTGGACCAATACCAACTTTAACGATATCTGCCCCAGCCTCGATTAAAGCCCTTGTTCCTTCAGCAGTAGCTACATTTCCTGCAATAATCGTTAAATCCGGATATGCGTTTCTAATGTCTGTAACGCCGTCTAGTACCCCTTGTGAATGCCCGTGAGCAGTATCAATAACAATTACATCAACATTTGACTTTACAAGCATTTCTACACGTTTTAACGCATCGTTTGTTACACCAACAGCAGCACCCACTAATAATCTTCCTTGGGCATCTTTTGCTGAATGAGGAAATTCAATTACCTTTTCTATATCTTTAATTGTGATTAATCCCTTTAATACACCTTCTTCATTGATCAAAGGCAATTTCTCAATTTTGTATCGTTGTAAGATTTTTTCTGCCTCTTCTAAAGTGGTTCCTACTGGAGCCGTTACTAAATTTTCTTTTGTCATAACATCAGAAATTTTAATGGAAAAGTCTTCAATAAATCGAAGGTCTCGGTTAGTAAGAATTCCTACTAATTTTTGTTCATCGTTATTATTAACAATCGGCACACCAGAAATTCTATATTTACCCATTAGATGCTCTGCATCAAATACTTGGTGTTCAGGAGTTAAAAAGAAAGGATCTGTGATTACACCACTTTCTGAGCGCTTTACTTTATCTACTTGCTCAGCCTGTTGTTCAATAGACATATTTTTATGAATAATGCCTAGTCCGCCTTGTCTTGCAATAGCAATAGCCATTTCTGCTTCTGTTACAGTATCCATTCCTGCACTAATAAGCGGAATATTTAAGTTTAGATTTTTTGCTAATTGTACTTTTAAGCTTACATCTCTAGGTAAAACTTCCGATTTAGCTGGAATTAAAAGAACATCATCAAACGTTAATCCTTCTTTAGCAAATTTACTTTCCCACATTTTAACGCCTCCATATTGTTAAAAATATTATTAGTAGGTTATCAATTGGATAAAATACTGTCAAGGTCAGTTTGATATGTTTAATTTTTCAAAAAATTCGAGAGGGGTAAAGAAATGTCCAATTATTATAAAGGCTGGAGCTCTTTTAGTTGCTTTTTTTCGGCTGAATACAGCCAAAATTTTCTAAAAAAATGCTATCGCAATTTACATATATCCGATATAGACTCTAAAAGTTATCAAAATTGCTATCCTTTTATGTATTTTTTAGAACATGGTAAATTGTACTATCAACAAGCGATAAGCGCTCCTATGAGTATTCAGCCTATTCTTTTATTTTATGGTCTTGTTCACTTAATAAAAGCCTGTTTACTTACTATTGATCCCAATTATCCTAACTCTACTTCTGTATTAGCTCATGGAGTTTCAACAAGAAAACTAAAAAAACAGCAATACTTATTTTTTCAAGATGAAGTAAAAATTCAAAAAAATGGACTCTTTACCTATATGGCGGAAAAAATGTTTGGCTGTAAAAATTTAGAAGGGGAAAAAGTGAAAATGGGACACCTATTTAACCAGGTTCCTGAATTATCTGATCTATTTCAAGCCTTAGAAGGGAAAGCAACTTTTTTAAAGGTGAATTTTCATAATCCAAATATAATCCTAATTCCTAACCAAGTATTAGATCTATACTTTATGAATAGTAATCATTTTAGAAATTATCTAGAGAGGAATCACGGAATACAATTAGAGGGAATAGAAGAAAATAAAACTGAACTGACGGTTCGACTTCTCGAAACGCTAAATCAAAGTAGTTTTATTAAATGTGATAGTAGGGAAAGAGCTTATGTTATTTCTACTGATAAAGAAAAAACTTTTTTTTCAAATGAAATGCTATGCCACTATTTAATACTATATAACCTAAGTATGATTGCTAGGTATGAGATTGAATGGTGGAGTGAACTATTAAAAACGATGCCAAATAAGGACTATCCCTTTATTGAAACTTTTTTGCAAATTGCTATTGAAAAAGGACCTCAATTGATTTATCAATTTTTGGAAAATCTAGCAAAAAGTTAATTATAATGGTAATGAGACTAACTCCATTCTGTTTATTCATGCATCCTTTAATATTTATATTACTTTTTATAGACAAAAACAAGCACCTACCAAAGTAGATGCTTGTTTCCTATTGCCTGGCGACGTCCTACTCTCACAGGGGGAGAACCCCCAACTACCATCGGCGCTGAGAAGCTTAACTTCCGTGTTCGGTATGGGAACGGGTGTGACCTTCTCGCTATCGCCACCAGACTTCTTTATTTAGAGATTTGTTCTCTCAAAACTAAATCATTTAGAAGGAAACCAATTTGCCAAGTAATCATTTTAGTTAAGTCCTCGATCTATTAGTATCAGTCAGCTCCACATGTCGCCATGCTTCCACCTCTGACCTATCAACCTGATCATCTTTCAGGGATCTTACTAGCTTACGCTATGGGAAATCTCATCTTGAGGGGGGCTTCATGCTTAGATGCTTTCAGCACTTATCCCTTCCGCACATAGCTACCCAGCGATGCCTTTGGCAAGACAACTGGTACACCAGCGGTGCGTCCATCCCGGTCCTCTCGTACTAAGGACAGCTCCTCTCAAATTTCCTACGCCCACGACGGATAGGGACCGAACTGTCTCACGACGTTCTGAACCCAGCTCGCGTACCGCTTTAATGGGCGAACAGCCCAACCCTTGGGACCGACTACAGCCCCAGGATGCGATGAGCCGACATCGAGGTGCCAAACCTCCCCGTCGATGTGGACTCTTGGGGGAGATAAGCCTGTTATCCCCGGGGTAGCTTTTATCCGTTGAGCGATGGCCCTTCCATGCGGAACCACCGGATCACTAAGCCCGACTTTCGTCCCTGCTCGACTTGTAGGTCTCGCAGTCAAGCTCCCTTGTGCCTTTACACTCTACGAATGATTTCCAACCATTCTGAGGGAACCTTTGGGCGCCTCCGTTACTTTTTAGGAGGCGACCGCCCCAGTCAAACTGCCCACCTGACACTGTCTCCCACCCCGATCAGGGGTGCGGGTTAGAATGTCAATACAGCCAGGGTAGTATCCCACCAATGCCTCCACCGAAGCTGGCGCTCCGGCTTCCAAGGCTCCTACCTATCCTGTACAAGCTGTACCAAAATTCAATATCAGGCTGCAGTAAAGCTCCACGGGGTCTTTCCGTCCTGTCGCGGGTAACCTGCATCTTCACAGGTACTATAATTTCACCGAGTCTCTCGTTGAGACAGTGCCCAGATCGTTACACCTTTCGTGCGGGTCGGAACTTACCCGACAAGGAATTTCGCTACCTTAGGACCGTTATAGTTACGGCCGCCGTTTACTGGGGCTTCAATTCAGAGCTTCGCACTACACGTGCTAACCCCTCCTCTTAAC
>NZ_JABBPK010000001.1:0-10000 GCF_012933555.1 Niallia alba | reverse complement strand
TTAAACAGCCTGCCAACGCTACTTGAATTGTATCTCGATAGTTATAGTTCAATTTTTGAGCTATAAGAGCACTAATAATTGCTACAGCAATTGAATGCTGATATATATATTCTTTTTTATTCGATAAGTGATAAAGAGAAAATATTTCTGTTGAGCCATCCTTTAACTGTTCTAACAAGGGGAGAAGTATATTTCTAATATTCGCTATATTTACAGATAACCCAGATTGCCAAGAGATAAACTCCTTTTTGTACAATTGAACTGTGTGTAAAAAAAGATCTATAAAATCACTTTTAATTCCTTTCTCGCCTTTATTATGAATAGATGTATTAGACTGGTTCATCTTCGTACCATCTATTTGTGTGTTTTGAACGGGAATTTTCTCTACTAAGAAAGCTTTTAATATCTTGATATGTTCTTCTGCTAAAACTGTTTTTGCTGTAATAATTGGCCTATTAGTTCGCATATATATATCTTCTGCTAAAATACTTCCTGCCTTTAACTCTTCTACATTAACGATCATTTGAAAATCACCTTTCAAAAACGGACTTTTTTACTATTTTAATGTATTTTTTTTGAAATGTAACCCATTTTATTCAGACTTTTCACCTAAAACCGAAGAATTACTTCACTTATTTACGGAAAATGGAGCAGCCGGAATACACGTAGACGCCACGAGGATTAGTGAGACAGCCTGAGACCCCGGAGGCAAAGTGAGGAGGCTTAAGCTTAGCCCCACGGAAAGCGAAGTGTATTCCGGCTGCGAATAATCGCAACAAACTTTATGAAAACAGCCTAAAAAAAGATGCCTTTATGGTTTCCCTTAAAGACATCCTCAAAATATTATTCGTTTGAATCCGCGTCATTTTCTGAAGATTCTTGTTGCGTTTCTTCATACAGTTCTGCTTCTTCCTCTTCTTCTTTCTCAACGATAGCAACAGTAGCTACAAATTCATTTTCATTTTCGTTTAATTTAATTAATCGAACACCTTGAGTGCTTCTACCCATTGTAGAAATATCACTTACGGCCATTCTGATTAAAACACCACCTGTTGTGATAATCATTAAATCTTCTTCTCCATTAACTACCTTCATGGATACGAGATTTCCATTTTTATCGGTGATATTACATGTTTTAATCCCTTTTCCGCCTCTACCTTGAACTCTGTACTCATCTATCGGCGTTCTTTTTCCGTATCCATATTGTGTAACAACTAGTATTTCTGAATTTTCTTCTAGAACTTCCATACCTACCACTTCATCATCAGATGAAAGTGTAATACCTTTCACCCCAGTTGCTGTTCTACCCATAGAGCGTACATCTGTTTCTGGGAAACGAATAAGTAAGCCGTTTTTCGTTCCAATTATCATTTCCTTTGAACCATCTGTTAAACGTACAGCGATTAACTCATCGCCCTCTCTTAAATTAACAGCGATTAAGCCATTGTTTCGGATATTGGCAAAAGATGATAATGGAGAACGTTTAGATATTCCTTCTTTTGTAGTAAAGAATAGATACCAATCATCTACAAATTCAGAAACTGGAATGATGGCATTTACCCACTCGTCTTTTTCAACACCTAATAGGTTAATAATTGGAATACCTTTTGCTGTTCGACTGAATTCAGGGATTTCATACCCTTTTAATCTGTATACTTTCCCTTTATTCGTAAAGAATAGAATAGTATCATGGGTAGATGTTGAGCTTAACTGTTCAACGAAATCATCCTCATTCGTACCCATACCCTGAATTCCGCGTCCACCACGTCTTTGCGCTCGGTAAGTAGAAGCTGGTAGTCTCTTAATGTAACCATTATGAGTTAAGGTAATAATAATATTTTCTTCAGGAATCAAATCTTCATCTTCGATATTTTCAATTCCGCCAGCAATAATTTCTGTACGACGATTATCGTTAAAGCGTTCCTTCACTTCTAAAAGCTCTTCACGAATAATATCTAAGATTTTTTCATCATCTGCAAGAATAGCTTTTAATTCAGCGATTAACTTAACTAACTCTCGATATTCATCTTCAATTTTTTCTCTTTCTAATCCTGTTAATCTTTGTAAACGCATATCCAGGATAGCTTGAGCTTGTTTCTCAGAAAGATTAAAATTCGTCATTAATCCTTCACGTGCTATATCTGTTGTACGGGAACTACGGATTAAACTAATTACTTCGTCTAAATGATCTAGGGCAATACGAAGACCTTCGAGTATATGAGCTCTAGCTTCTGCTTTTCTTAATTCAAATTCTGTTCTTCTACGAATAATTACCTTTTGGTGATCAAGATAATATGCCAAACATTGTTTTAGATTAAGTACCTTTGGTTGGCCATCTACTAGTGCAAGTAGGTTGATACCAAAGCTTGTCTGCATTGCCGTATGCTTATATAGATTATTTAAGAGAACATTAGCATTTGCATCTTTCCGAACTTCAATTACAATACGCATTCCAGTACGGTCAGACTCATCTCGCAAATCAGTGATTCCATCAATTTTCTTATCACGGACTAGTTCTGCAATACGCTCTACTAGTCTTGCCTTATTGACCTGATAAGGAATTTCTTTAACGATAATAACTTCCTTACCACTAGGCTTCACTTCAATTTCTACCCTTGCTCTTAATATAATAGAGCCTCTACCAGTCTCATAGGCTTTTCTAATTCCGCTTCTCCCAACAATCATTCCATATGTAGGAAAATCTGGTCCTGGTATGATTTCCATTAATTCAGGAACAGTAATATCTGGGTTTTTACTTACAGCGAGAACACCATCAATTACCTCACCTAATTGATGAGGAGGGATATTTGTAGCCATCCCAACCGCTATCCCGCTTGTACCATTTACAAGTAGATTAGGAAAACGAGAAGGTAAAACTACTGGTTCTTTTTCTTCGCCATCAAAGTTGGGTCTATAGTCAATCGTATCTTTATTAATATCGCGTAATAGCTCCATAGCTATTTTAGACATTCTTGCTTCCGTATAACGCATTGCTGCAGCTGAATCACCATCAACAGATCCAAAGTTACCATGTCCGTCTACAAGCATATAACGATAGTTAAAATCTTGAGCCATACGAACCATTGTCTCATAAACAGCACTATCACCATGTGGATGGTACTTCCCTATTACTTCCCCTACGATACGTGCAGACTTCTTAAATGGTTTATCAGAATGCATTCCAAGATCATGCATTGCATATAAAATACGTCTGTGTACAGGTTTTAATCCATCACGTACATCTGGAAGAGCACGCGAAACAATAACACTCATTGCATAATCTAAGAATGAATCTCGCATTTCTTTACTTATATTTCTATCTTTAATTTGAGAATTTGGCATATCAGCCATGGAAAGGAACCTCCTTAAGAAACAACTAGATAATCTTTTTTCTTACTAAACTAATAAGAGAATAAGTAAATCTAATCGAATTCCTTATGATTAATAGGAATAACTAACTTCTAAAGAAACACACAAGGTGCCAATTTAATCAGCACCAGATTTCTTTTCCTATCTTTTAAACATCTAGATTTTTTACATAGGTAGCATTTTCTTCGATAAAGTTTCTACGCGGTTCTACTTTATCACCCATTAGCATTTCAAACGTCTCATCTGCTTCAATGGCATCATCTAAACTTACCTGCAAGAGCACTCTTCTTTCAGGATCCATTGTTGTATCCCATAATTGCTCTGCATTCATTTCTCCTAATCCTTTATAACGTTGAATATTCGGCTTAGGATTAGCTGGCAATGTAGCTAGCACTTCCTGTAATTGTTTATCACTATATGCATATTCAAGTTTTTTCCCTTGCTTAATGCTATATAAAGGCGGCTGCGCAATGTAGATATAACCAGCTTCGACTATCTTTCTCATATAGCGATAGAAGAAGGTTAGCAATAATGTTCGAATATGAGCACCATCGACATCAGCATCTGTCATAATAACAATTTTATGATATCTCGCTTTTGAAATATCATAATCATCACCGATTCCAGTGCCAATTGCAGTAATCATCGAACGAACCTCATTATTCGATAGGATTCGGTCTAGTCTTGCTTTTTCAACATTAAGGATTTTACCTCTTAATGGCAGAATCGCTTGGAAATGACGATCTCGTCCTGATTTTGCCGAACCACCTGCCGAGTCACCCTCTACAATGAATAACTCACTAATCTTAGGATCCCTGGAAGAACAATCCGCCAATTTCCCTGGTAAGCTTGAAACTTCAAGAGCACTTTTTCGTCTTGTTAATTCTCTCGCCTTTTTCGCTGCAATTCTTGCTCTTAAAGCCATTTGCCCTTTATCTACAATCTTGCGAGCTACGGTAGGATTTTCCAATAGGAATTTCTCAAGATGTTCGGAAAAAACAGTGTCTGTTATCGCACGAACTTCCGAATTTCCTAATTTTGTTTTCGTTTGTCCTTCGAATTGCGGGTCTGGATGCTTAACGGAAACAATTGCAACAAGTCCTTCTCTTACATCTTCACCAGAAAGATTTGCATCTGATTCTTTTAACAAATTATTTTTTCTTGAGTAATCATTAATAACACGAGTAAGAGCTGTCTTAAATCCAGACTCATGTGTTCCCCCTTCGTGTGTATTAATATTATTCGCGAAAGAATGAATGTTACCTGTATAGCCGTCATTATACTGGAAAGAGATTTCAACAGTAATCCCATCTTTTTCTCCTTCAATATAAATCGGTTCTTCAAAAAGCACTTCTTTGTTACGATTTAAATGCTCAACGTATGATTTTATACCACCTTCATAATGGTACTCTTTTCTTTTTTCCATACCTTCACGTGTATCTTCAATCGTAATGCGAATATCACGGTTTAAGAAAGCAAGCTCTCGGACACGATTAGCTAAAGTTTCATAATCATACTCTAATGTTTCCTTAAAAATCTCACTATCTGGCTTAAAGTGTGTAGTAGTCCCTGTATTGTCTGTTTCGCCGATAATTTCTAAATCGGCAGCGGGAACCCCTTTTTGATATTTTTGGTAATAAATATTTCCATCTCGATGAACAAAAACCTCTAGCTCGGTTGACAGAGCATTAACTACAGAAGCCCCTACACCATGCAGTCCACCAGATACTTTATAGCCCCCGCCACCAAATTTTCCTCCGGCATGAAGCACAGTCATGATTACTTCCACGGCTGGTCTTCCCATTTTCTCCTGAATACCAACAGGAATACCACGACCATTATCTTTAACCGTAATACTATTATCTTTTTCTATAATGATATTGATCTCATTACAAAAACCGGCTAAGGCTTCATCAATGCTGTTATCAACGATTTCCCACACTAAATGATGCAAACCTCGTGCACTTGTTGACCCAATATACATCCCTGGTCTTTTCCTTACAGCCTCTAGGCCTTCTAAAACCTGTATCTGACTTTCATCATATGATTGTTGTTCAACTGGATTTTGTTCCGTTGACATATTGATCACCTAACTTTCATTGACATCAAAAAATTTTTCATTTCATTTTGCATCCATAAGTATTCTTAAACCATCAACTGGACTGTTCTCTTTTTTAACGTATTAGAAGCAATCTGCGAAAAATAGATAGTATCTTTCGTAATAACAATAGATTTATAAGATGAACTTTTCCCATTAATCATTGCTTTCTGCTGTTCTAAAAATTCTTTTGAAATAGGAGATGACTCTACTGTCTGTTTATCTAATATAGTTATAATTTCTGAAGTTCGTACAAGAATATTTTCCCCAATATGAACGTACACTCTTTCACCTCAAAGCTATTGAATCTTTTTAATTGTTCCTGATTCAACCTGAAAAGTAGCGGCTTCTTTTAATGTTTGATGGTCTATTCCATCAACATTTGTTGTTGTAACAAAGGTTTGGACTTTTCCTTGAATGGTATTTAATAAATGAGATTGACGGTAGTCATCTAATTCAGACAAAACATCATCTAGAAGCAGAATTGGATATTCACGTATTTCTGAAAAGATTAATTCTATCTCTGCCATTTTTATTGATAAAGCGGTCGTTCTTTGCTGTCCTTGTGAACCAAAGGTTTGTACATCTCTATCGTTCACATAAAACATCATATCATCACGATGAGGACCAAATAAGGATATTCCTCGATCGATTTCTCGTTTTTTTAGATTTTGGAATTTTTCTTCGTATATACTTTTCATTTTCGACAATTCCTGGTCTTCTGATACATCAACTGAAGGTTTATAGCGAATTTCCAAGGTTTCTAAGCCACGAGATATTCCTTTATGAATCGGAACTGCCCACTTTTCCAGCAAATGCAGGAATTCAAAACGCTTTGCTACAATTTTAACGGCCATATCTATAAATTGCTCTGTTAAAATCTCAAGCATCGTATGATCGGTTTGTTTATTTGTTTGTAGTTGTTTTAGGTAGGTATTTCGCTGATGTAGAATTTTTTGATATTGTCCCATATCATGCAAATATACAGGTGATATTTGCCCTATCTCCATATCAATAAATCGTCTTCTGATTTGTGGGCTGCCTTTTACTAAATTTAAATCCTCAGGCGCAAACATAACTATGTTCATATTGCCGATATATTGACTCAATTTACGTTGCTCTATATGATTAAATTTTGCTTTTTTCCCTTTTTTAGCCACAACTAACTGCATGGGAACTTTCCCATGTGTCTTTACTAATCTACCTTCTATTTTAGCATACTCTTGATCCCAGCGAATAAGTTCTTTATCATTTGACGTACGATGAGACTTCGCCATAGCTAGCACATAGATAGATTCCATCACATTGGTTTTTCCTTGTGCATTTTCTCCTAAAATTACATTCACTTTATTTTCGAAAGAAATATCCAGTTCCTCGTAATTCCGGTAATTTCTTAAAAGCAACTCATCAATATACATTTGGTTTCACCCTTTTATAAAACAGTGTACTTGCCAAATGAAGGAATATTTATTTCATCACCACTTCTTAACTTTCTTCCTCTGCGTTGATCTTGTTCCCCATTTACAAATACCTCGTATTCACCTAGGAACCATTTCGCCATTCCACCTGATTGTATTAACTCTGCTACTTTTAGAAATTGACCTAACGTAATGTACTCCGTATCGATTTTAATTTGATTATTCATTTTTTCACTCTCTCAACTTTAATCGTATCTTTCTATTCTACTAAATAATTAATTGATACACAAAGAAAAGTGTAATATTTCTATAAATAAGTAAGTAATATTCAAAATGAGCACGTGAAAACACGATACCAAACCACTTATTAATTCTTTTGCATATTCATACATTCGCTTTATATAAAGAAAATTGGGTGTTCATTAAATAGAACACCCAATACTTTTAATAAGTTCTTACTGGTAATATAAGCTGTAATGTGGAGTCATCATTTGTTGGATGAATAACAAATGGTCTCATTGCTCCAGTAAAGCTAATTTTAACTTCGGATCCTTCAAGAACTTTCAATGCATCCATCATAAATTTTGCACTGAAAGAAATTTTTAATTCTTCCCCACTAATAGACTCACTGACTAATTCTTCCATTACTTTTCCTATCTCAGGAGTAAAAGAAGAAATTTCTATCACATTTTCGCCCATTGTCGAAAATTTCACCACGTTATTTCGCCCTTCACGAGCTAATAAAGAGGCACGGTCAATTGATTGTAAAAACTCTTTCGAATTTACAACAATATCAGTTTTACTTTCGGTTGGAATTAAACGGTTTGTATCAGGATAATTCCCTTCTAACAAACGAGAGAAAAATAGAATATGTTTTGTTTTAAATAAAATTTGATTCTCTGTAACGAAAATTTCTACAGGCTCATCATGATCATCCAAAATTCGATTTAGCTCATTTAAACTTTTACCCGGAATGACAATATTAAAGGACTGTTCTGCTGCCGCTTCTATTTTTGCTTTTCGTAAAGCAAGCCGATGACTATCTGTTGCAATACAGATTAAATCATTGTTTTCTATCTTCCAGTTTACACCTGTCAACACTGGGCGTGTTTCTGACGTGGACACTGCGAAAACAGTTTGTTTTATAATATTTTTTAATAAGTCTGTCGGAACTTTAATAGAATTTTGTTCCCAAATTTGTGGCAAATGCGGATACTCTTCTGAATCGAGTCCATTTAAATTAAATTCTGATTTTCCAGAACGAATGGTTGTTTGTAAGTTATCTACTACAATTTCAACTTGATTAGTAGGAAGCTTTTTAACAATTTCACTAAAAAATTTCGCTTGTAAAACAATAGAGCCAGTTTGTTGGATTTCTACTATTTCTTGGTCATTTTCTTCTTTAGGAATAAAAGATTCGATAGAGATATCTGAGTCACTCCCAGTTAGTGTGACTCCTTCTTCACTTGCAACAATTTTGATTCCTGTAAGGATAGGGATAGTCGTTCTACTAGTGATTGCTTTCATTACATCTTGAACACTTTGAACAAGATGATCTTTTTGGATGATGAATTTCATTAATTGATCCTCCGATTTAATAATTTTTTAATAGCAGTTCTAAATGATTATTTTAATAATATATTTTAAAAAAATAGTAGTAACAGTAGTAGGCCCTGTTAGTATGTGGATAACTGGATTTAAGCAAGGAAACACAGTCTATCCACATGTGGATAGACTGTGTTTAAATTCATGCAAGTTATACACACTATTCTATCTAAACTTTTAAAAGTTCATTTATTTCTTTTAATTGTTTTTGAAGAAGTGAATCGGTTAAAAGCATTTTTGAGATTTTTTCATGGGCATGGATAACGGTAGTATGATCCCGACCACCAAATTCCTCTCCAATTTTTGGTAAAGAGAAATCCGTTAATTCTCTTGATAAATACATGGCAATTTGTCTTGGAAATGCAATTGACTTTGTTCTTTTTTTGGCTTTAAAGTCGTCTAACTTTATATTAAAATGCTCACCTACCACTTTTTGAATATCCTGAATGGTTATTACTCGTGGTTTAGAGCTTGGAACAATATCTTTTAAGGCTTCCGCTGCTAAATCAGCATTAATATCTTTATTAATTAAAGAGGAATATGCCACCACTCGAATAAGTGCCCCTTCTAACTCACGAATATTAGTATCAATCTGATTAGCAATATAAAGCATTACTTCATTTGGGATATCCAGTCCATCAGCTTTGGCTTTTTTTCTTAAAATAGCAATTCGTGTTTCTAAATCTGGTGGGGTAATATCTGTAATAAGTCCCCATTCAAAACGAGAACGCAATCGATCTTCGAGTGTTGGAATCTCTTTTGGAGGACGGTCACTAGAGATAATAATTTGCTTGCTTTCTTCATGTAAGGTATTAAACGTATGAAAAAACTCTTCTTGTGTTGATTCTTTTCCAGCAAGAAACTGAATATCATCTATTAAAAGAACATCTACATTTCTGTATTTATCACGGAATTCAGCACCCTTATTGTCACGGATACTATTAATAAACTCATTCGTGAATTTTTCAGAAGATAAATAAACGACCTTAGCAGATGGATTATGATCTAAAACATAATGACCGATTGCATGCATTAAGTGTGTCTTTCCTAAACCAACTCCTCCATAAATAAATAGAGGATTATATGCTTTTGCAGGAGCTTCTGCAACAGCAAGGGAAGCTGCATGGGCAAAGCGATTCCCAGAGCCAATGACAAAAGTATCAAAAGTATATTTAGAATTTAAGATTGTTTGTTCCGTAACTTCTTCTTCTTTTTTCTTTTGTTTGGTAGAGATTTGCTGATCAAATTCCTCTTCTATTTGATTTTGAGGAATAATAAATTTTACAAGGAGTTCTTCTCCAGTGATTTCATAAAGTATTTCAGCAATAAGTTGAGAGTATCTTTCTTCTAACCAATCCCGTGCAAATTCATTAGGTGCTGTAACAACTAGAAGATCTCCTTGCAAGGAATGAGCTTTTGTAGGTTTAAGCCATGTATCGAAACTAGGTTTGCTAATCTTTGTTTCGATTGTGCTTAATGCATTATTCCAGAGATCCGTTATATTTTTCAA